>OY970060.1:4840000-4850502 GCA_963705225.1 uncultured Acidobacteriota bacterium | reverse complement strand
CCCCATCATTCGCGGCAGGCCGAAAAGCGTAGGCGTATCGAGCGGTTCGAGGTAGATGGTCTGCATGACCGTCCGGTTATTACCCGATTCGGTATCGAGCTTATAAAGATTGTCTTCGCTGGCACCGAAAGTCTTGACCGGCCCCCGCGAACGACGCCATATTTTTTTATCGAAAATATCGAGCGCCACGCCGCGCCACTTGAAATTACCGAAATTCGGCGGCGCTCCGCCGTCGATCTTTACGCGCATCACGATCTCGCTGTTTTGCTGAATCTGCGCTATCGCGCCGAGCGTCACCATATCGGAAAAACCCGTCGAGGTCGAAAGCCCGCGGGTGCCCGCGCCGAGTCCCGCGCTGCCGACGCGCGGCAGAAAGAAAAATAAAGGCACCGACAGCGCCAGTGTCAGGAGCAGTAAATTTACCGCTACCAGCGGCAGGCGATAATTCGCCCCGGGAAGTGCCAGGATATTTTTTTGCTCCGGCTTTTCCCGCAGTTTTTCTGGCAGTTTTTCTGGCGGCTTTTCCCGGGCGGGATCGAGAATCTTTGCTCTCTTCTCATTGATATGACGAAAAGATTTCCTGACCTCGAACGCGATGACCGTCGTCACGGCCAGGAAAAGATAAACCACGAACGAAGCCGCCAGAAACGGGCTGATACTGAATCCCGCGGCCAGCAGAATTTCAAAAAATGAGATCAGGTAAAGAACGAACCAGTCGCGGTCGTTTTTGACCTGTAACAGCTTTATCGCCGCCAGCGCCAGGATCAGCCGCGCCAGCGTGGCGACCGCGGCCTGTTCGCGCAGGTAGCCCCCGGTGATCTTGTATTTCCAGTCGAGATAAAATAAAGGCAGGAGCGCAAAAATAAAGATCAGCCCCATTCGTTCCGAGATCTGCCATTTCGTATCTTCCAAAAACCAGGCAGCGGCCGCCGCCGCCACAAAAAGGAATGTCACGCCGGCGCCGACGCCGCCCGACACTACCAGCGCCAGCAGCCCGGCAAAAAGCAGCGCGTATGAAGACAATTTGAAAAAGCTTTCGAAATTCATTTAAGACACAGGATTAGATTCCTGTTTTCGATTATAGTTTGCGCGGGAAATATTGTGCAAAATTTATCGAGCGATTAGCACAAAAGCGCTTTTTAGGTCAAAACGAAGGTATGTTATACATTTTGGCAGAGTTCTTAAATTGCCGTGCCGGTTATCCGGCCGGGAGGAAAAAATACGGCTGCCTTATTATGTCAGACGCTCCGCGGTCGAGATTATAAACCGGAATGGAAAGTCCATTGTTTAGGCGATTATTAGAACTTGATTTATTTTATTCAACCGGCGGTGCTGTCATTTTGCCCGGTCATTTACAATCGGCTCAAGCATCTTTTCTATATTCGCCCTGGCTGCCGGGGAATAACCTTTCGTAACTCCGATCAACTTGCCGTTATAAAGTAAGAAGGTCTGCGGAATAGCAAACACTCTTGACAGCTTCATGAACGCACTCGTTAATTCAGGATCGCCTGTCGCTGTAATATAGTTTATTTGCATACGTTTAATGTATGCGTCAATCATTTCTTTTTTCTCGGCATCGACATTGAGGCCGATTATAGTGAGCCCTTTTTCTCTGTATTTATTTTGAATTTCTATCAGCTCCGGTTCCTGCACCCGGCAAGGCCCGCACCATGTCGCCCAGAGATAAACTAAAACAGGTCCTTTATAGTGCGCCAATGTAAAGGTTTCTCCGCTGATCGACCTTAGCGGGGCCTTCAACATTTCTTCCGGCAAAGGCTTTCCGATCCCCGCTTTCCCGGTAAATAATGCGACATCGATACATGTGCTGAATTCTTGCCGAACGGGTCGATGTAACCAATTCCCTTCGGCAAACTCGTAATAGGATGAATACGCTCCGCCCTTTACCCACTCACTCCACGCGCCCTCAGATTTTATCCATTTACGGGAGCTTTCGAACTTCGCCGTTGTCATTCCGCTCCAACGTATCTTTCGCAAACGGCCTCCCGTCTTTTGCACGGCAGCGCCGCTTGTCTCATAAGTAATTCCTCTTATTTCGTAAAGAGCCAGGCCCGCCTCATATTCTTCCTGAGTCATAAAAAGACCCTTAGTAATACTTTCCTCTCTCAGCATATAGTTGTATTCGCCGCACCGCGCTATCTTTTGCTCCCAATACTCTTTTATGAATTTCTTTGATCCAGGCTCAAGATCGGTTGGGGCGGTGCCTGATCTTCTTGTTTGTGAAAATAGGCCGGCAGGTAGAAAGACGGTCAAAACAACTGCAATAAATATTGCCGAAAACGCGCAGGAAAACTTGTTCATAATGCTAAAAATGACCGGTAAAGTTGCGCAAGAATAGTATCTTTATCCGCCTGTGTCAATGGAAATTTTCGAACAAAAAGCCCGTCCGGAATGAACGGGCTTTTTCGTGGAATATTAAAGGCCAAGATCTCTATTTTTGGATCAGGATCGGATCACCGAATCCCAATTCTTTCAAGCGCGGCAATTGGGTTTTGGCGTCGCCGACCACCAGCCAGATCATTTTATCGGTATTAAGATATTTTTGTGACAGCTCTCTGATCTGTTTCACGGTCATGCCTTTGACGATCTGTTCCCGATCTTTCACGTAATCATATTTCCAGCCGTATTTGCCGATCAGTTCGAGCATGTTCAGCTTGGCTCCCGCCGTTTCAAAAGCCCTCGCGTTGCTCTTGATCAAAAAGCTCTGCGTGGTTTCCAGATCTTTTTCGGAAAAGTTTGTCGGATAGTCCCGCAGGATGCTTTTGATCAGCTGTGCCGATTCAAGAGTGACGTTGCTTCGCACGCCGCTGGCAATAGTAAACGCGCCCGGGCTGTTCGTCCCCGTGAAGCTGGAGTTAATGCCGTAGGTATAGCCTTTGCCTTCACGGAGCTGCTGGGTGAGCTGCGACGCGAAACTGCCGCCTCCAAGGATATAGTTCATCACCACCGCCGGATAGAAATCCTTGTCCGTCTGGGCCAATGCGGGATAACCGAAGCGGATAACCGACTGTTTTGCGTCCGGAATATCGTAGAAATAGATCTGCGATTTTGCCGGAGGTTCCGGTGTCTTATACACGGGAATTTCGACTTTTTTACTCTTCCACTTACCTTCGATTCCCTTTAGCGAACTCGTTATTTTCGCCTGATCCAACGAACCTACCACACTCATCCGCGCCGCCGAAGGCGAAATGTTTTTCGTATAATAAGCTTTCAGATCATCAAGCGTGATCGCATTAACCGAATCGGCCGTTCCTAAAATATTTCGCGAACGGATGTTGTCTTTTCCATAGATCAGCAGGTTGAAATTATTTTGCGCGACGGCATTCGGATTGCTTTGCTGCTGCCGTATCTGGCTGATCGTGCTTTGCTTGATCAGCTCGAACTCCTGCGCGTCCCAGCGCGGCTCGAACAAAATTTCCTCGACCAGCGCCAGCGTGGCGTCGTAATTTTTTGCCAGCGTATTGACCCTGATCCGGATGTCTTCCGGCGCGGCGAAAACATTGATCGACGCTCCTAATTGCTGAATCGCGTCTTCCAGTTCCTGAGGAGTTTTCTTCTGAGTTCCCTGGGTCATCATCCGCGCCATCAGGTTTGAAACCCCGACCTTATTAATGTCTTCGAGCAGCTGGCCGCCGTCGAGCACGAGCTCGAACTGCACCAGCGGGACTTCCGTGTTTTGAATTCCCAGAACGCGCAAACCATTAGCCAGCTTGTTTTCCCAGATCACCGGTATCTTTATTTCCGGAGCGGATCCGTAGGGCGGTTCGGCGCTGCGGTCGAATGACGAAGGCGTCCGTTGATAGGCAGCCTGCGCGGTCGGATCGACGCCCTCTTCCGCGCCCTGAACCACTTTTTCTTCTACCACGTCGGCTTTTGTCGAACCTTCCAACGCCAGCGCCGCCTTGCCTTTCGGCACAAAACTTGTCGCCACGTAAGGTTTATTCTTGATGTATTTTTGATAAACACGCATTACATCCGCCGGCGTGACCGCGAGGATGTTTTTAATATCTTTTTCGATAAAACCGGGATCGCCGGCAAAGATATTGTATTGCGCCAGCTGAAAGCCTTTACCCTGAACGCTGGAAAGAGAATTATAAAATTGTGTTTCCTGGCCGGCCTTTATGCGGCTCAGATCTTTTTCCGAAATGCCCTCTTTTTCAAATTTCGCAAAAGCTTCAGCGACGGCTTTCGCCGCTTCGTCGAGGTCGTTATCCGGAAAAGCCCGGATCGATAATTCAATGCGGCCCGCGAGTTCCGAATTGTCATTGTACATCGTCACTTCGTCGGTCAATTTTCTGCCCTCGACCAAAACCTGGTAGAAGGGCGCTTTTTTACCCTGCGACAAATACTGCGTCAGCACGGCAAGCGGATAGGAATCGGGATGGTATTCCTCGGCTCCGACCCAGTCCATGGTCAGCTCGGGTAAGCCCGCCAAATTATCTTCGTGATAAAATTTGACCGTTTCTTTGACCATTCCCGGCCGTTTAGCAAGGGGTTTTATCTCTTCCCCTCTTTTAATCTCGTTAAAATATTTTTCTACCCATTTTTTAGCCTGCACCGGATCGAAATCGCCCGCCACGACCAGCGTGACGTTATTCGGAACGTACCAGCGCCGGAAAAATTCTTTCACGTCCGCGAGCGTGGCATTCTGCAGATCTTCCAGCGAACCGATCACCTGCCAGTTATAGGGATGGTCCTGCGGGTAAAGAGCTTTATCGATCACATAGGAAGTGTGGCCGTACGGGCTGTTATCGTAGCTCTGCCGTTTTTCGTTTTTCACGACCTGCTTTTCCTTCGCCAGGACGGGGTCGGTGACGGTATTGATAAACCAGCCGAGCTTATCGGCTTCCGCCCAGATCATTTTTTCCAGCGCGTCTTTCGGCACGGTCTGGAAATAATTTGTCCGATCCCGATTGGTCGAACCGTTCGCTCCGGAGCCGCCGATCCGCGCGCTCATTTTATCCAGGCCCCCCTTGCCCAGATTTTCCGATTCCAGAAACAGCAGGTGCTCGAACAAATGCGCGAAACCCGTGCGTCCCGCCTTCTCCCTGGCCGAACCGACGTGCGCCGTCAGCGCGACCGCCACTACCGGATCGGAGCGGTCGATATGAAAAACAACCTCCAGCCCATTAGCTAAAGTGAATTTTTCATAATCGACCTTGAATACGGCTTTTTCCGCGGCCTGCTGGGCCAAAGCCGGAACAATAGTAAGTAGAACACAAAAAAAGAGAAGACAAGCTTTTATGATTTTCATAAGCGTTTTTACGAATAAGTAATAATTCAGTTTCAATTTGAGAAAAATTCTATATTTAAAACGACACACCGCCAGATTCTGCGCGTTCTAAAGATGCGGCCGTTTGCGATTAAATATCGGGAACTGCGTAATGCTGCCGATGTGCCGTTAAGGTCGCCGCAGACGTTATATAACAGAATCCTTTCGTAACCTAGTTACCTGTTGACACTTTCAGTCACACTCATTATAATTCACAAGCTTTATCCATCACCATAAAAACGGAGCTTCTCCCTCATGGATCCAAATAATCGCGGCCCTGAACTGGGTGCATTAGCACTAGCAAAATCTCTTTTTCCCCATATTGAAAAAGTCGATGATATGGATGAGTTCCTACTTTTTCCACCCGATCTTTTCGCTTTCACCAGTCTCATTTTCAGCGTTACCGGCGCCTATCGGCTGATCGTCTCTCCCCCCAGGGCCCTTAGCCCCAATGATTCGAAAAGGGAGATGTGGCCACCCACCGAGGATGAGCATATGCGGGACTTTTCCGAATTTAAGAAAGATCCGAAAGATAATTTTAAAGACCTCCCCGGACTTCTCAACCAACTTTTCATGATCGAAGATCATGAAATTTCAGACGTATTTAGGAAAAGAATGTCCACCGAAGATGCCTCCGAGCTTAAAGAATTATATGACAAGATCAAACTAAATGGGTATGGCCCGGAAGATAGTTGCTATCAGGAGTTGGAAGAGAAGACGGCGGCCGTATTAAATCAGATTGTCAATTGTGCCGAGCGTATCTACCGGGTTAAAGGCGATCCCATATACGATAAAAATGAAGAATTTTATAATAAAATCACGGAGATCTTTCAAAATGCCAGTTTTTCTGATGAGTTTTGGGAACTTCTTGAGCAGTGGGAAAAGATTCCTGAGGGGGATCTGGACGGCAGTGTCAAGAGACTTCACCGGCTGCTTTTGGAAGCCGCATATCCAAACGAAATAGAAACAAGTTTGACGTGGGACAAGCGTGTTAGAAAGGCGGGGCTCGAATGGAGAAAAAAACTGGCGCATCAGTTCCATGACAGCGACCTGGAATATTTTGAACGAGTGAAGAGCCGGGCGGAAATTAATAAATTCGAGAGCCTGATCGAAGCACTGGACACTCTGGAAGATCTTATCCAAAAAGAGGAACAAAACGCAGATGGCTCGGGGCTTTCGGAAAAAGAGCTCAAACGCAAGGAAGACGCAATCAACACTTTAACTTCTCCTGGAAAGATCGCGCGAAAACAACTCAAAAACTTGGACTTCAGGCAGAGAAAATTAATTGAGGCCCGGGAAAGTCGGGAAAAGGAAATAATTAAAATAAGGGAAGATATAAGAAAACGGGTAGAAGATGAGCACTACGTTCCGAGCGTTTTGAAACGTTATTGGGATAACTTTAAAGAAGGCGTGTCACCGTTAAGAGAAGGCGACATCCGGGCCCTCTTGTGCGAAACGGGGACCGAAGCTGAAAGAAAAGATCACTGGCAGCGCTTTATTTCTCTCGTATCAATGCATGCGATCGCGGACGAATGTTGTGCGGGGTGGGGGATAAGAGGACCGTTGAAGTTTTTAAAGGAAGGGCTTACCGGAACAAAAAAAAGCGAAATCCAGCAATATGCCGAAAAAAAGCTGTTAAAGAAATTCGGAAGCTTGTCCACAATTAACAAAGACCGCTGCCGGGTCCTTCCGAAGCGTCATACGGCCGAGGTAGGTATAACGCTGCGCTCCATATCCTGTAACCTCGGCTTTCATCGATCGTCGGTTGAAGTAAAATGGAATTTAGATCACATCGAAACGCCTGTGGCGGGAAGAAACAGACCGCTCGAGGCGTTGAACGTATTGCTGCTTCCTCTGCCTCTGGAAATTCGGACGACCGACTTTAAGAAAAAAGATGTTCCCGTTAGGTCTCATCAAAAAAGCCAGGACTTCTTTGAATATGACCCGTGTGATGCCACCTTCGTCGCCGAACCATTTGGGAAGCGGCTTCGGGCAATTCTGGAGGAAGCTAAAAAAGAAGCCGGCCGTGTCGATCTCGTTATCCTGCCGGAAATTGCATTGCCCAAGGATGCCGTTAAGACATTTGAAAACGTGTTATTGGGAATGGACCCTCCTGTCACTGCATATATAGCCGGCGTTAGAGAAATAGGCGAAAGCTTAAGATTTAACAGAAATGCAGTTTACTTCAAAGTGGCTAAGAAGAATAAAAAGGATGGTTGGTGTTTTACTCCCGGACCGGAAGATAATGAGCAAAATTTAACAAAAGAACGGGACAAGATCAAAGGGTTGCACGGTGCCGCTTCGGAAGAATACCGGAAGATTGACGAGGATCTTATGAAGGAGCGGAAAAAATACATTCAATATAAACACCATAGATGGAAACTTGATCGTTCGCAGATAATCCAATATCAGTTGGGCGGCGCCCTATCTCCCAATATTAACTGGTGGGAGGCGATAAAGATTGGGGAGCGCGAGGTAAATTTCATCAATATTGGTGAGCAAATGACGGTTTGTCCGCTGATTTGTGAAGATCTGGCGCGGCAGGACCCGATTTCCGACCTTATCCGCACGGTCGGCCCCACACTTGTAGTTGCGATCCTGATGGACGGACCTCAAATGCTGAGGAGATGGGCGGGAAAATACGCGAGCGTTTTGGGTGATGACCCCGGAAGTGCGGTTATAACTCTGACGTCTTATGGTATGGTTAGGCGCTCCTGGGTGGAGGGTACGGAACCGTCCCGGACAATTTCCCTCTGGAGTTCGCCTGATGCGAAAACCGAGATCCAGCTTGAGGAAGGCGCTGAGGCGGTACTTTTAAGCTTGAGCGTCGATGAACGGAAAGAAAAGTCTTCCGACGGCAGGGAGGAAATGGGGGGAACGCCCACTTTAAGCCTGGCTGGAAAGATACAAATAAAACTGAAAGACTTTGAAGAAGGCAGCAAAGATCTTAAATGCTGATTCGAAATTAAAAAAGCCCGCTCAATCCTGAGCGGGCTTTTCTTAAAATTAATCCGGCGACTTCCTACTTTCCCACCTCACAACAAGGCAGTATCATCGGCTCCAGTAGGCTTAACTTCCGTGTTCGGGATGGGAACGGGTGTGACCCTACAGACAAAATCACCGGAAAACTGTATAAACTTTTTCAAAGATTCGATATCTGATAACTGAATAACATTTTTATCTAACTGACTATCTATTTACTACTATAGTTCACTTTGTTTGTCTTACTGAGTCGCAAACTTGAACCAATTATAAAATTTGCTGCTAAACAAATTTTATGGTCAAGCCTTGGGACCATTAGTACTGGTCAACTAAACACATTACTGTGCTTACATCTCCAGCCTATCAACGTGGTGGTCTACCACGAGTCTCACTGGCAGAATTAATCTCAGGTCTGGCTTCACGCTTAGATGCATTCAGCGTTTATCCATGCTCCACATAGCTACCGAGCGATACCACTGGCGTGATAACTCGTACACTAGAGGTGGATCCATCCCGGTCCTCTCGTACTAAGGACAGATTCCTTCAATTCTGCTGCGCCCACACCAGATAGGGACCGAACTGTCTCGCGACGTTCTGAACCCAGCTCACGTACCTCTTTAATTGGCGAACAGCCAAACCCTTGGGACCTTCTTCAGCCCCAGGATGAGATGAGCCGACATCGAGGTGCCAAACCCTGCCGTCGATGTGAACTCTTGGGCAGGATCAGCCTGTTATCCCCGGCGTACCTTTTATCCGTTGAGCGACGGCACTTCCATAAGCGACCGCCGGATCACTAACTCCTACTTTCGTACCTGCTCGACGTGTATGTCTCGCAGTCAAGCTGGCTTTTGCGTTTACACTCTGCGGCTGATTTCCAAACAGCCTGAGCCAACCTTCGAGCGCCTCCGTTACTCTTTAGGAGGCGACCGCCCCAGTCAAACTACCCGCCTGATAGTGTCCCTGCGTTTGTTGCGCTAGGTTAGACTCCAGACAAATAAAGGGTGGTATCTCACATTGCGGCTCCTCCGAGTCCGAAAACCCGGGATCAAAGCCTCCCACCTATTCTGCGCATTATTTGCCCGAAATCACTATCAAGTTGTAGTCAAGGTGCACGGGGTCTTTCCGTCTAGATGCGGGAAACCGGCATCTTCACCGGTATTACAAGTTCGCTGTGTCTCTCTTTAAGACAGCTCTGAGATCGTTACGCCATTCGTGCAGGTCGGAACTTACCCGACAAGGAATTTCGCTACCTTAGGACCGTTATAGTTACGGCCGCCGTTCACTGGGGCTTCGATTCGCAGCTTCGCTTGCGCTAACCGCTCCTCTTAACCTTCCAGCACTGGGCAGGCGTCAGCCCCCATACGTCGTCTTTACAACTTAGCGGAGACCTGTGTTTTTGCTAAACAGTCGCCTCAGACATTTCTCTGCGACCTCTATTACTAGAGGCTACCCTTCTCCCGAAGTTACGGGTACATTTTGCCGAGTTCCTGAAAGAGAGTTCTCACAAGCACCTTAGGATACTCACCCCACCTACCTGTGTCGGTTTGCGGTACGGCTGATACTGGTTATGTCAAACGAGGCTTTTCTTGGCAACTGGGATCAACGACTTGTTCCGGAACCGAAGTTCCGTACTTTCGTCCTCTTATTTACCCTTGTGTCACCCGGATTTGCCTAAGTGACGGGCTATTTAATTCAACGGCATATCCATCAGCCGTCTCGTTTACCCTATTGCGTCCCCCCATGACACCATTTACAGTTCCGGAATATTAACCGGATTTCCATCGACTACGCCTCTCGGCCTCGCCTTAGGGACCGACTAACCCTGCGCAGATTAACTTGACGCAGGAAACCTTAGGTTTTCGGTGCGAATGGTTCTCACATTCGTTATCGCTACTTATGCCGACAAAGTCTTTTCTGATCGCTCCACGGCCCTCTCGGATCCGCTTCGCAGCTACAGAACGCTCGCCTACCATTAATCCAAAGCTTCGGTATATAGTTTGAGCCCCGTTATATTGTCGGTGCAGGGCTACTTGACCAGTGAGCTATTACGCTTTCTTTAAAGGATTGCTGCTTCTAAGCAAACCTCCTGGCTGTCAGTGCTTCCCCACTTCCTTTACCACTTAACTATAATTTCGGGACCTTAGCTGTTGGTCTGGGTTGTTTCCCTCTCGACCACGGATCTTAGCACCCGTAGTCTGACTCCCGGATAAACATATATGGCATTCGGAGT